>NZ_CP135050.1 GCF_039405155.1 Buchnera aphidicola (Taiwanaphis decaspermi)
ATTAATTGGGCTATTAATTAAAATATATTAATAAAATAAATTTATTTATAAAAAAAAATAGGATTTAAAGCATTTTTTTTTCTTAATTAATGTTGTTTAAAAAAACCATATGCATGTATCAAAAAAACATTAAAAAACATCACGAAATAAGGGAAAAAAACAATTGTGTTTTTATTATTTTACCATATGCATGTATCAAAAAAAAACATCAAAAATAATTTTTTTTTTAAAATAATATTTTTTTTTTGTTACATATGCATTTATCAAAAAAAAACATTAAAAAACATCACGAAATAAGGGAAAAAAACAATTGTGTTTTTATTATTTTACCATATGCATGTATCAAAAAAAAAAAATAAAAAAACACAAATTGTGGATAACTTGTTAACAACTTGTGTAAAAAAAAATATTTTTTTTTAACGTTTTTTTATTTAAGATATATTTAGATATTAAAAAGAAAAAAGATACTATAAACATAAAAAAATAAAAAAATAAAAAAATATGTTGTTTTAATATTGTTAAAAATAAATAACTATATTATATTTAATAAACATATGTTTAAAAAAAACATAGATTGACTTAAAAAAAAAAAACAATATAATAAAGAAAAAAATAAAAAACGAAAATGATAATAAAAAAAATAAAAATAATAGAAAAATCGACAAAATATCATTCAAATCCAACATTAATATTTAATTCAATATGTGAAGATAAAAAGTACACTTTATTGCTAGAATCATCTGAAGTTAAAACAAAAAAAAATTTAACAAGTATGATGATAATTGATAGTGCTGTAAGGATTACTTGCGAAAAAAATATAGTAAAAATTAAGAGTCTAACTGAAAATGGTAAAATAATAATAGACAAAATTAGAAAATTAATTAGTAACAAAATAAAAACTAAATATTTTAAAAATGATAAAATAAAATTTTTTTTCAAAAAAAAGAAAAACATAGATGAAGATGAAGATACTAAACTAAAATCTGAATCTGTATTTGATTCGCTAAGATATTTGATAGAATTACTAAAAACTAATAATTCAAAAAAAAATGAAAAAATTTTTTTTGGGGGGTTATTTTCCTATGAATTAATTAATAATTTTGAAAAAATAAAATACAAAAATAAAAATGAAAAATTGTGCCCAGATTTTTGTTTTTATCTATCAGAAATATTATTAACATTTAATCACAAAAAAAAAAAATGTTTTATACAAGGAATAGTTTTAAATAAAAACAAAATAATAGAAAAAAAGATAAAAAATAGAATAAATTTTTTAATAAAAAAACTGTCAAAAAAACAAAAAAAAATAAAAAGAGAAATTATCAAAAAAATAAATTATCAAAAAAATGTAAGTGATGAAAAATATATAAAAATAATAAAAAAAATGAAAAAAAAAATAAAAAAAGGAGATATTTTTCAAGTAGTTCCTTCTAGAAAGTTTTTTATACCATGTAAATCACATCTTTTATCATACAACGAACTTAAAAAAAAAAACCCTAGCCCTTATATGTTTTATATGCAAGATAAGGAATTTATTCTTTTTGGTTCATCACCAGAAAGTTCATTAAAATTTGATCCAAAAAATAGAAATATTGAAATACATCCAATTGCAGGAACAAGAAAAAGAGGTTTTAAAAAAAATGGAGAAATAGATTTAGATTTAGATAGTAGAATTGAACTAGAAATGAGAACAGATAAAAAAGAAATTGCAGAACATTTAATGTTAGTAGATTTAGCAAGAAATGATTTAGCTCGCATTTGCGAAAAAGGGACAAGATATGTATCAGATTTAATAAAAGTTGAAAAATATTCTTTTGTTATGCATTTAGTTTCAAGGGTAGTAGGTAAATTAAAAAAAGAATTAGATGTTTTTCATGCTTACAGAGCTTGTATGAATATGGGTACTTTAACAGGAGCACCAAAAATTAAAGCTATGCAACTTATTTCCAAATATGAAAAAGAAAAAAGAGGAATTTATGGAGGTTCTATAGGATATTTTACATCTTCAGGATTATTTGATACTAGCATAATAATAAGATCTGCTTTTATAAAAAACAATATTGCTACAATACAATCTGGAGCTGGTATAGTTTTAGATTCAATACCTGAATTAGAATCTAAAGAAAGTATAAATAAAGCAAAAGCTGTTTTACTAGCAATAATTAATACACACTCTAAAAAAAGGAAGTAAAATTTTTAATGATTACATTAATTGTTATAGATAATATGGATTCTTTTATTTACAATTTAGTTGATCAAATAAGATCTTTTAACATAAAAACAATAATTTATAGAAATACAATATCAATAAATTTATTGTTAAAAAAAATATCTAAAATAAAAAAACCAATTATAATGTTGTCCCCAGGACCAGGAAAACCTTCAAATTCTGGTTGTATGCCTTCATTAATTAAAAAACTTAAAGGTAAAGTTCCTATAATAGGAATATGTTTAGGACATCAAGCTATAGTTGAATCATATGGTGGTAAAACAGAACAATCTATAGAAATACTACATGGAAAATCATCACCTATAATTCATGATAACAAATATATGTTCTCAGGAGTTCAGAACCCATTGTATGTAGCAAGGTATCATTCATTAATATGTAGAAATATTCCTAAAACACTAATAGTAAATTCTAAGTTTAAAAATATGGTTATGTCTGTAATAAATAATTATGAAAAAATATGCGGTTTTCAATTCCATCCTGAGTCTATTTTAACTACACATGGTACTTTATTATTGAGAAATATTATTAATTGGGCTATTAATTAAAATATATTAATAAAATAAATTTATTTATAAAAAAAAATAGGATTTAAAGCATTTTTTTTTCTTAATTACCTAATTATATTATTTAATATATTTGAACCTAATCAGAATGTTCTCAGGAGTTCAGAACCCATTGTATGTAGCAAGGTATCATTCATTAATATGTAGAAATATTCCTAAAACACTAATAGTAAATTCTAAGTTTAAAAATATGGTTATGTCTGTAATAAATAATTATGAAAAAATATGCGGTTTTCAATTCCATCCTGAGTCTATTTTAACTACACATGGTACTTTATTATTGAGAAATATT